>NZ_QRBB01000003.1 GCF_003363135.1 Alteriqipengyuania lutimaris
CTTCATCCACGGCGGCGTCATGTGGAAGGGTTTTCTGTGCTGCCTGCTAGTCGCGGGAGTGACCTCTCTTCAAGAATGGGATCCCAACCGTCAATATGTGTACAAAGTAGAAAGTCGAGCTTTCACCGCTCTTCACCAGATCTCAAACCAGTATGCAGGAATTCTAATGCGGGCAAAGTTGATCATTCAACCTAAAACTCGAGAGGAACTGCATGCTCAGCTAGTCGAAGTTGAGCATTCACAAATCAACAAGGAACTGCCAAGTGGCTGGGATCAGGAAATTGAAATCCACGATTGGCAGCAACTCTCAGCACTAAAAGATGCCTTCGCAATTATCCTACAAAATGGACATATAGTTAATGTCAAGGTGAAAGATAGTACACCAAACTGGGCGGTTAACATCCTCAAAGGTATCCTCAGCACTCTCCAGGTGAATACACAAGCGGATAATCTCGTCAGACATCGTTATGACATTCTTCCGAACGCTTCTACCGACAGTGCCGTGTACAGCATCAGGGAATCTACAATTACTGGTGAATGTGAGGTGGAATACGACGTGTCCCCACTTCCAGCATTATCACTCCTACAACATCCAGAACTGGCTCCTTTAAGCAACGTGAATGACAACGTTATTGATATAGAAAAAACTCAAAACTTCTCAAACTGCAAGAGACGTCCTGCTGTACATTACGGTCTCGCAGGAATTCCAGACCTCGAACCGGGACAGAACCAAATGGGCGACTTCTTGGCGCGTTCATCAGTGAGTCGTGTGGTCATCTCAGGCACATTGAATAAATTCACCGTTCAATCGTCCGTAACGACAAATCAAGTTGTCATGAGCCCTGAAATGTACAACAGCCAGAAAGGACTTATCGTCAGTCGCGTCAATGTCACCATAAAAGATATTGAAGAAGCGCGCCCCATCCCTTTACCAGGGAATTTGCAAGACACTGGGGACCTTTTATATTCTTATAACAACGCCCATGATATTGAGCCTCTTCAACGCGATAGACAAGATAGTGACTTCACCTTGGAAAGTGACAGCAGTAGCAGCAGTAGCAGCAGCAGCGATGAAAATTCATGGAGTAGAGATAGTCACAGCAGAATAAGTGAAGAAAACAAAAAAGCCCAAATAAAGCAGCAGAGAATAAAGGCTAATAGACATTCTGATGACGATGTTACAAATGATGAAATAAGTTTTGCTTCAAGAGAACGTCAGAGGCGTTCAAGAACTCGGCGCTCTATCAGGAATGATGACAGCAGCAGCAGTAGCAGCAGCAGTGAAGAAGATTACCAACCAAGGCCACTCAGAGGTCAACCACCAAATATTCCTCTCCTCCCCTTCTTTGTTGGGAATCGTGGAAATGCTGCGTTTCTTTTGAGTAGCGATGACCCTGCTGAAATTGTTAAAAGTCTTGCTGAAGAAATTAAATCCGACATGAAGAAACCCGCTTATATCCCAGAAAGAAACACACACGCCAAACTCATGATGATGAGAGATATCGTTCGTACTATGACTGCAAAACAATTACAGAAGGCGACATCTCTGATCCACTCTGAAAGTAAACATGACCTAGGATGGATAGCATACCGTGATATGGTTTCTGAATCTGGAACTCACCCTGCCCTTGAAGAATTATCCATTTGGATTATTAGTAAAAAGTTATCATTTGAGGAAGGTGCGGAACTTCTTGCAACCCTGCCCCGAGCAGTTATCATGCCAACACCTGAGTACTTCGAGGCTTTTAACAAACTGGTTATGGATAAGAGAGTAAGAAATCAGCCCATTGTAAACAGCACCGGACTACTTGCACTCGCCACTCTCCATCGACAAGTACATGATGCGGAATTTTCACATAATAACTATCCTGTCCACGCCTTCGGCCGGATGGTCCCAAGGAACTATAATGCCACCAACGATTTTATTGATTATTTGGGAAAACAACTCCACGCTGCAATGGCAGATGGAAACAGACCGAAAATTCAAGTAATAATTCGTGCACTTGGTAATACCGGCAACAAACGCATTCTCAATTACCTAGAACCATATCTGGAGAGAAAGAAGAATGCAACGGAGTTCGAGAGGCTTTTGATGGTAACATCCTTGGACATCTTGGCTGAAATAAACCCGGAGCTTGCTAGGCAAGTTCTGTACAACGTGTACATAAATATTGGAGAAAATCACGAACTGAGATGCGCATCGGTAATTCTGCTGATGAGGACACAACCTCCCGCCGCCATGCTTCAAAGAATGGCTGAATTTAGCAACATCGATCCAGTGAAGCAAGTGGTTTCTGTAGTTCAGTCTGCTATCCGCAGTGCTGCCAACCTCAAGGAGCCTGGAAACCTAAATTTGGCGAGGGCTGCTAGGAGCGCTGTGAACATTCTGAATCCAATGTCAATGGACATCGCATACTCTAACGACATCCTGTCAAGTAATATGATACAGGATATGGATCTTGGCTACAAAGATAACATGGCCCATGTTGGAAGCAGCGACAGCATTATTCCCAATACCATATTAAGGAAGTTCAACCGCTATGCTGGAGGACAGGCACACTCAGATATTAATTTTTCAGAAATGGTCTCCAGTGTAAAACAATTATTGAAAGCTTTGAGAAACCCATTAAAGCAACGTGAGGACCCGTTGCTGAGGAGAGAACCCGTTGCTGATCGCAGGGAATTCAATATTCCCCCAATTATTATTGATACAGCACCTCCACTTGAAGGAAATATGATGCTGAGATGGTTAGGAAACGATAGATTCTTTTCATATGACAAAAATGACATTAAACAACTCTTCAGAAACTACAATGCTGCTGCTCTTCCTTTGGCTGATATGCACATGCTTGATGATATGAAGGTATACAATCAGAAGTCGCTGGCCATTGCTTTTCCCAATGCATTGGGTCTCCCATCCCTCTTCACGATAGATGTGCCGACCGTGCTGAGAGCAAACAGCACTTTTCGTCTGCTTCTAAACAACACTTCCAGTGAATCCTCCTCCATAGAAGTTTTGCCATGGAAACTAGGCGCCAGAAGTGAAACTAGCCTCACGTACTCCGTTAAAGAAATGAGCAAAATCGCAATCGTGACTCCATTCAACTCAATGGAACACATGGCTGCTCTGGAAAGAAATATATTGATTAATATACCTATAAAATTAGACGTTGATTTCGATCTGGAGGCACAAAATATTGCTCTAAATATGAAGCTGATTGGGAAAGACTCTAATCCAAGATTAGCACAATTGAGCACAAACACATATACTACCAATCACAAGATCACCATCATTAAACCGGCTATACAAGATGAGGAAGCGAAGCAAATTCACGTCCGCCCAGCACGGATGATGAGAGACACGTTTGGCAAACTTCAGACTGGAATTGCCCTTAATTTAGAAATAGAAACTGAAGACGAATTTTTGGATATGGAGTTGCTTCGCCAGGAGCTTCAGGGCCGCGACTTCACATCTGCTCTCGCTTTTATTTGGGCTCGACGGACTATCAATAACCACAACGTTACTCTGTCCATCGACGAAGATCAAAGTACTACCAATGCTGTAAGAATTGAAGGAAAATACGCGTCCAAAATAAACGACGTTGACGCCGGTACTTGGACTGAGTGGAGAAGCAGCAGAGTTGAGCGCAGTGCTAAACGTCATCATCGGCCCAGGCCCGAGGCCCAGGAGTACGATAGCAGCGCCAATCCTGCCATTGTAGATCGCGCTGATAAACTAGAAGAATTCCTCAACAGGGCCAGCGGTAACCGTGTGCATGGACTTGCAGTTCGGGTAGCTTTCACTGGTTCAAGCGATGCAACATTCGACTTAACTGCCGCACTGGGTCTTTCCAACGTCAACGGTAGCGCCCGTGCTTTGGTTTCCTATATCTCACAACCAGCCCATCCAGCTGATGTTATGCCAAGAAAAACGGAGTACGATTTGTTCGCCGCTTTATCCATGCCTGCACCGCCAATCATTAATTTCAACCAAGCATTGGAATTTGACCCAGACTCTAATCTGGATGCTGGTCTTTCGATATTCACAAATGATAAGCCTTCCGGAAACCTTCGTATTAAGGGCGAACTGCAACAGAGCGAAGAACGAAGAAACGCCATTAGGTCAACTCCTGCAGCTCTTGCGTGCATGAGAGAAATGGCAAATGGCAATAATAACCTTCTGCCATCTTGCCGCAACGCCACAGAAATGGCTAACAGACTGGATCGCATTCGATTACAAGCGAAGTTTGAAAACCTTTCCGATGACTTGATCAACAATACTTACAAAGCGTACACCTGGATTCGTTATTTTACACAACCATACGTCACGGAGAATATTGCGCAGGAACAAAACCCAGGAAGATTGAATATTAACGTGGATGTGAATAATGATGGCACTGCTCTAAATGCGTCCGTAGATACAGCGCTTATGAGCATCACATGGACGAACATTCGTCTGAATCGGTGGACAAGATCTTTGGTTGAACCCAGCCCGCAAGATACCGCACTGGACCGTCTTGCTAGGGAGGCCTTACCACTTTACTACGAGCCGACTTGCGTTCTTGATGTCAGTCAAGCCGCTACGTTTGACAACACTACGTACCCGCTCACTCTTTCGAGTGCGTGGCATATGATGTTACAGTATCAACCCAAAAGATCGCAGGATGACGAAAACTTGGATGACGTTCCAGACATTATCAGACCTCCAGTAGCAATACTGGCACGTGAAACATCCAATCGCCGTAAGGAAATACTAATGAATCTGGACCATACTATTGTGGCCTTCAAACCTACATCAGAGGTTAATGTGGAAGTGAATGGCAGAATATTAATTATTGAGCAATCAAGAACAACGGACATCATGGCAGAAGGAAATTTGGTACTTCAAATACACAGACTACCAAGTAGAGCTGTATACATGGTGGCCCCTCAACATAAACTTCTCATGATCCATGATGGCAAGAGAGTTCTGCTTCAGGCCAGCAACGGTTACCGCGACGAAGTCAGAGGACTCTGTGGAACATTTGATGGAGAGCCCACTACAGATTTCACAACACCTAGTAACTGCATATTAAACGATCCAAAAGCTTTTATCAACTCGTACAGACTTGGTGGAGACAGAGAAGATAATGCCTGGATGTTGAATTACCGTGCACAACCATGTGTCAGCAGGAACTTTACTTCTACCGATATTATCGGCAAGCACATGCCGAGGAACCCTGCGTCCAGAGGATTCGAATTGCCGCACCCGGTAAATGATACGTCATCTTCCTCTTCTTCGTCATCGGAGTCGTCTTCTTCCTCTTCTTCTTCGTCATCTGAATCTGCTTCTAATTCTGATTTGCATAATAATTCCACATCCAGTTCCAGCTCCAGCTCCAGCTCCAGCTCCGAATCTGCGGAAGGTGCTCCTGAGAAATCTTCAAGAAAGACAAGCCCTCCTCAAACCTCCACTTTACATCGCACCATGGTTGTCGAAGAGGTTACAGAAATTTGCTTCAGTATGCGACCCCTGCCAGAATGTGCCCCACGCTTCAAACCTGCCGACACGTTGAAGAAGAAAATTAAGTTCCACTGTCTGACCAAGGGACCAACTGCCAGCCACTGGTTGAAAATGGTGAAGAAAGGAGTGAACCCTGACTTCAGCAAGAAAAGAGAGCACAAACAGCTGGAGGTTGATATCCCAGCTAAGTGCGTTCGTCATTGAACGTTGTAGTTCTTCGTTGTTTATTTAAAATAATCGAATTTGGGATGGATTGTTTTCCATCTCTCTATTTAGAGCAGACTCATGTAGTTGTGTTAAAGGCTTATTTATATGTAATAAATTAAGTGCAATTTAAAACAGTCTTATTACTTTTATTAAAGTGAGTATAATGAAGTTACTTATTCAAGACGGTGCAAGGAGCGAACC
>NZ_QRBB01000004.1 GCF_003363135.1 Alteriqipengyuania lutimaris
CACAAGTCCAGCAAGATGATGTGGAAGACGCTCCTCTGCTGTCTGCTGGCTGTGTCCGCGGCCGCCTTGGATGGATGGGAACCCGGCAAGCGGTACGAGTACCACGTACGTGGACGAACTCTCACGGCCTTACACGAGGTCGCAAATCAGTACAGCGGATTCCGCTTCAAGGGAAAACTTGTAATTGAACCTCACACACCCTCTGTACTCCGCGGACAGCTCAAAGACACGTATCACATGACAGTGCACCGGATGTTGCCTGATGGCTGGGACCAGAAGTTCGAAGAACGTGAAAGTAACTGGGAGAGGGTTGGCATGAAGAACAAGCCCTTCGAGGTTCACGTGGGTAATGAGTTTCAGTTCAATAAACTCATAGTGACAGAAGATACTCCTGTTTGGGAAACCAACATGATCAAAGGAGTCCTGAGTCAGATTCAGGTTAATTTGAAAGAGGTGGGACCCGACCCAAGAGACGAGCAAGAGGATCGTCTCCGAAAGATCTTCAAAGTTCATGAAAGTTCGGTAACTGGACGCTGCGAAGTTCTTTATGACATCACACCAATCACAAAATTTAATATGCTTCCCCAACCACTGGTGGAAATAGAGGAGGAAAACGTGAATGTACTGCAAGTCATGAAGACGCAAAACTTCACCGACTGCAAGAAGCTGCCGTCTTATGTCCATGGATTTTATAACTTCCATAACGTGTTCCCTGCACAAAACAAGGCTGGATTCATGTCTCGCTCCCAACAGACTCGCACCATCGTCTCTCGCAACAAAGAAACAGGAAGATTCACCATTAGGTCTTCTGTCACTTTTCATGAGGTAGTCCTGAAACCTGAACTCTTTAACAGCCAACAGGGAATATCCGTAAGTCGCATGAATGTCACATTGGAAGAAATCAAATCTCAGCAACATATTCCACCTCCGAGGCCACCAAAGGACGTTGGAGATCTCGTATACAGATATAGTGCTGAAACAGGAGAACCTTCGCAACGAGATTCGGCATATGCTCTAGAAAGTAACTCAGATAGCAGCAGTAGCAGCAGCAGCAGTAGTAGCGAAGAAAATGCTGCTAATAGCAGACATAGGAGCAGCAGCAGCAGTAGCAGCAGCAGCAGGAGCAGTGAGGAGATGCGGGATTCTAAGAAACACCCCCGTGCTTCAACTACCGAGTCTCAACCACGCAACTCCAGATCGCGACGTTCATTACAAAATAGTAAACGAAGCATCAATATGTACAACGACAGTAGCAGTAGCAGTAGCAGTAGCAGCAGCGAAGAATATCTACTACCTAGGCCACACATTGAAAATGCACCCAACATACCATTCATGCCATACTTCGTTGGAAATCAAGGAAGTAAAATTGATGAGGTTGATCCTGAAAAAATTGTGTTGCTCGCCAGGACCATCAGCTCCGAATTACAAGAGCCAGATACAATGGTTAAGAAGAATATACTTTCCAGATTTTCCATCTTGACTAACCTAGTAAGGGCAGCTAGTTTCTCACAACTTGAAGAAGCAACAAAGAGACTGTACTACCGTGTAGAACGCGCAGACAATGGAGATGAATCCAAACTGGACGCATGGAAAGCCTACCGTGATAGCGTAGCTCAGGCCGGAACACCCGCCGCTCTTAAGATGGTACATACTTGGATTCGGAAGGAGTACATAAAAGACGAGGAAGCTGCAAAGGTTGTGGCAGTTATTCCACACGCAGCCGACACACCAACTGACAACTACATTGCCTATTTCTTTGAAATGGTTAAGGACCCAGTAGTGCATGGTGAGAAGTATCTTAATAGCTCAGCAGTGCTCGCCTTCTCGAAACTACTCCGTCTCGCCGTTGTGGACAGTGAAGCTGTTCGACGATATCCAGTACACGTCTTCGGTCGCATGGTTCCTAAGAATTTCTCCGCCAGAGTTAAAGAGTACATAGAGTATTTCGCAAATAAACTGAAGAATGCCGTAAAGGATAAAGATAGCCATAAAATCCAAGTGTATACCCGTGCTCTAGGTAACACAGGACACGCCGACATCATAAGGCATTTTGAACCTTACCTAGTCGGAAGAGAATCCGTTAGTACACATGAGCGTGTCACTATGGTATTTTGTCTGGACGAGTTTGTCAAAACACAACCTAGTGTCGCTCAATATATCTTACTGAGGCTATTCGAGAACGTTGGAGAGACCCAAGAAATCCGTGTCGCCGCCTTATATCTCTTGATGAAGACAGATGTATCGGCTGAACTCTTCCAGAGACTCGCCGAATACACGAAGTTCGACAAGAATCATCAAGTAGTTTCCGCCGTCCAATCAGCCATTCGATCTGCTGCAAAAGTTGAGGGACCGTACAAAAAAGAGACAGCCAAAAATGCTCAGGCAGCAGTCAAAATCCTTAGTTCTAAGCCTTATGATGATTCATATTCCAAGAGTTTCATCCTCAACAACTACAGGAGAGAGATTGACGTTGGTTATTCGCGCTTATACAATCAAATCGGAAGTCGAGACAGTTTCATGCCCAAGTCAGTCTTCTATAAGCTGGTCAATATCATTGACGGTGACAGAGATGATCAAGCTAAGTTTGGGGGAGCAGTGTCAAGTGTAAGAGATGTAATCGACTTCATCAGACAACAGTTTAAGAAAGATGACAGTCAGGATGAGCTTGAAAATTCAAAGTATGCAGAAGACGATGATATCTGGGACTTGAGAGAAATTGCAAATTTATTGGAAATGGAGGAAGAGAATGTCGATCCGCTGGAAGGAAATGTACATTACGACTACTTCGGCGCTCAGAGATTTTTTACATTAAACAAAACCTCATTTGAATTTAGAGAAGAGCTGAAAAAATACTTCAAGAAACCACAAATTACGAATATTAATAAGTTGTACAACAGAATGGAATTGAAAGTTGGCTATCCTAACGTTATGGGCGTTCCGTTCTTCTTCACATTCAAGAGACCAACACTTGTGAAACTTACAGCTAAGACATTTATCATGCCATTGAAACCATACGATCATGGTAAACCACATAAGTTCCCCAGGATCTTCAACGTTACTTCAGATGTCTCATTTGTATATTCCTTCGACATGCATAGTCACATGGGAGTTGTGGCTCCATTTAACAAGAAGGAGTATGTAACAGGTATTCAGAGAAAACATATGATCCAAATTCCATTGAACGTAAGTGTACATGTGAACTTGGATAAGAATAAAGTGGCGGCAGATTTCAAGCCATATTATGAAGATAATTTCAAAGTGGCGGAAGCAAGAGGTATTCCATTCACCACCGTGCACGACATCAAATCCTTGGTACCGTATGTGGAAGCTGAGCATACTAGTTACATACGCGTGCGTCCAAGTAAAGCGTACGAGGGCAACTTTGGTAAGAGCGTTGGAATGGTGTATCACTACAACTTCGAAACAGATCAACAGTTCTTCGACTACAAGTGGTTTAGTAGCAATTACTTCCTCCATTACCCTAATGTGGCATTCTACTATGGCTGGGAAGCTCAACCTGTTTTCTATTATGACTTCAAATTGTACTTCGACTCTCATAATAGCCCTGCAAAGACGGTTCAGCTTAAAGCCAGTTATGACAACCGTTACACACAGCCCGAAGAAGAGGAGGAAACGCGTCAGCACTCCAAGATCAGAAGACCCAGAAGTGCATCGAGAAAGCACAGGAGAAGCAGACACGAGGAACGTGCGCCACTGGAGAACCTAGAAGTGTCCGACACTGAGACCCAACGAGAAGAACTGTACGACATAGTTCTTCCTGCAGTACGAGCTGGAAGACTCTATTATGCCTCAGTCTCAGTGGCGTTCAAGGGAGAAGAAAATGTGTACTCCAAGTATGAGGTAGAAGGAGCGTTGGCTTCTTCGCAAGTGAACGAACACATCAGCACTATGTTGAGGGCACATAGTAATGATGCAGAAAGAAAACATCAATACGCTCACGTAAGGGTGAATGTAACGATGCCACAAGTGCCTGTAATCGACTATCGTAAAGCACTGGAATTCGACCCTACTTCTAAAATTCAATGTGAGGTACACTTCGGTGATACTCCAGAGAAAAAGTCTAAAGTATATTTCCAGGGCAAATTTGAGCGTACGGACGAGCGAAAGAAATTCGTTGCAGAAAGCGATATGGCGCAGTTGTGTTCCGCACAACAGAACAACAAAAATTACCTTCTCCCTGCTTGCCGCAACGTCACCGAAGAAGCCAGCAAACTTGATAAATACTTTTTCAAAGTTAAATACGAAAATCTGTCAGAAAAATGCAGGAACAGGACATACAAGGCATATAGCTACCTGAGACATTATTTCTTCCCATACATTACGGAGAACGTCTATCCTGATGAACGCAAGACGGACTCTGTAGAGGTGCAAGTCCAGTTCAATGAGGAAATAAATGCTGTAAATGTGTCTGTGAAGGCACCGATTTTGAACGTGGAATTCACCGACGTTCGCGTGTACAACAAATACGCAAGAGCTCTGTTCAGTCTAAATCCGAGATATCCACTACTATCTCAGGTTGCCAAAACTGCTTTCCCACAATATTACGAACCTACCTGCGTCGTCGACTACTCCAAGGTGAACACATTTGATAACAGAACTTACGAGCACGATATGCTGAATGACTGGGTCGAAGTGATGTTTCATAAACCGAGAAGCAAGATCTACAAGCAGGTGTCTGTTTCAGCGAAACAGGCCCACAGCAAGATGGTGCTGAAAGTCCTCCGTGGAGATGAAGTGAAATTCGAAATGAAACAGCCTCGCGATTCTTCATCGTCTCCAGAGCTGAAAATGAATGATAAAGTTATCGAATACGAAAGAAGTCCTGCATTTATCCACTATAAGCATGAATTGATTGCAGTAGCATATGCACTACCCAGCAAAGCTCTGCATTTAGATCTACTGAACGATAGCTTGGTGTTTGTTTATGATGGAGAGAGAGTCATGTTGCACGCCGGCAACCATTATCGCAACCAAGTCAGAGGTCTGTGTGGCACATTCGACGGCGAACCATCCACAGACTTCAAGGCACCGCAAAACTGCCACGTGAGAGATGTTGAGGACCTAATCCTTGCCTATACACTCGTAAGGGATTTGGACAGGTCACGATTAAGAGATGAAAACATTTGCGTGAGAGAGGACGTCCAGCTCGTCAACTTGACCAACCATCGCCACGCTGAGAAATCTGGCATCAGACCGTATGATATTGATGACGATTCATCTTCTTCCTCATCGTCTTCGTCTTCGTCTTCATCTTCCTCTTCGTCGTCCAAATCCAATTCCACTTCGAGCTCAAGTTCGGAATCAAATGAATCCGCTCTTCCCAGAGGTGAAAACAAGCTCCATCGCGCACAACAACCCTCACGGAACTGCCACATGCATCTTCACAGAATAGTGACCCATAACGGAAAACAATGTATCAGTAAGTTGGCCCTGACAGAATGCGCTCCTCTATGTCGCGAGGAATCTCACACCACGAAGACCGAGGCATTTGTATGCTTCCCACCTGGACCAACTGCTGACCATTATACGAAACTTGTCAGGAAGGGAGTGAGTCCAGATTTCAGCAGGAAGACTGATATCGTCAATTTACGTGTAACTATTCCTTCGAGGTGTGTTTCAAAAATTTAATTAATCCTTATGTTGTTGTATAAGATAAGAGATAGGGAATTTATTTGATTTTAAAAGAAATGTTGTAGTTACTATGTATTATTT
>NZ_QRBB01000005.1 GCF_003363135.1 Alteriqipengyuania lutimaris
AGGGTCTGCTCGCCGACATGTATGGCCTGCAGAACAGCTTCTGGCTGATCGTCGCCTGCGAAGTCTACGTGCTGTGGTACGCGCTGTACGGATCGAAGCCGACGCAGGTGAATGCCGATCCCGATCTGGCCGCCGCAAGCTGAGGCGGGGGCGGATACGATGAGGCTTTCGCTCGATCGCAGGTCGCTGCTTGCGGGGGCGAGCGTCGTGGCGCTGGCCGGCCATCCCGTCCACGGGCGGGCTTGGGCTGAAGGGAGCGGGGGTGGCGGTCTCAGGCTTGACCCGGCCCCCCTATCCGCCGTCTCGCTTTCGCCTTCGATCTTCGCCGACGCGCAGGCTGCCAATCGGGACTATCTCGCCTCGCTCGACTCGGAACGGTTCCTGCACAATTTCTACCTTTCGGCCGGGCTGGACGCGCCCCAGCCCGGCTATGGCGGCTGGGAAAGCAAGGGTATCGCAGGGCATTCGCTCGGCCATTGGCTAAGCGCGGTATCGATCATCATCGCCAATACCGGCGACCGCGAGCTATCGGCCAGCCTCGACCATTGCATGGTGGAAATGGCGCGCATCCAGCGCGCCCACGGGGATGGCTACTGCGGAGGCACGACCGTGGAGCGGGACGGCGAAATCCTCGATGGGAAGATCGTCTTCGAGGAAATCCGCCGGGGTGAGATCCGCAGCGGTGGCTTCGATCTGAACGGCGGCTGGGTTCCGCTCTATACGTGGCACAAGATCCATGCCGGGCTGATCGATGTACATCGCAACACGAACCACGCCAGCGCGCTTCCAATCATGCTGGGTCTCGCGGACTATCTGGGCACGATTCTCGAAGGGCTCGACGATACGCAGTTGCAGCGCGTGCTGGATGCCGAGCACGGAGGGCTGAATGAGGCTTACGCCGACACATTCGCGCTAACGGGCAATCCGCGCTGGCTGCGTCTCGCGCGGCGCATCTATCATCGCGCGGTGCTCGACCCGATCGTGGCAGGGGAAGACCGGCTTGCCGGGCTGCACGCCAATACGCAGATCCCGAAGGTGCTCGGGCTTGCGCGGATCCACGAGGTTTCGAGCGATGCATCCTTCGCGCGTGCCGCGCGCTTTTTCCACGACACGGTTTTCGATCACCATACCTATGTGATCGGCGGGAATTCGGACCGCGAGCATTTCGGCCCGCCGGACAAGCGCGCCGACCGGCTGAGCCACGCGACCTGCGAGGCCTGCAACACCTACAATATGCTCAAGCTCAACCGGCGTCTGTTCGGCTGGGCTCCCGATGCACGGCTGGTCGATCTGTACGAGAACGCGCAGATCAATCACATCATGGCGCACCAGCGCCCGGATGACGGACGCTTCGTCTATTTCATGCCTCTCGCCCCCGGCGCGCGTCGCATCTATTCCGAACCCGAAGACAGTTTCTGGTGCTGCGTGGGTTCCGGCATGGAGAGCCACGCGAAGCACGCGGACTCGATCTTCTGGGGCAACGACGAAGCGCTCTACGTGAACCTCTACATTCCCTCGCGCCTCGACTGGGACGTGCTGGGCATGGGTGTGACGATGGACACGCCGATGCCTTTCGAAGGGCGGGCGACGCTTACGGTCGATCGCGCGCCGGGTGACGAACGGACGATCGCGCTGCGGATTCCCGGCTGGGCGCAGGAGTCCACGCTCGAACTGAACGGCCGCACGATCGCGCCGGTGGAGCAGGCGGGCTACGCGCTGATCCGGCGGAAGTGGTCGGCGGGCGACCGGATCGCGCTGACGCTGCCCATGCGCCTTTCCGTCGAAGCCATGCCCGACGACCCGAGCATCGTCGCCTTCAGACACGGACCGCTGGTGCTCGCGGCCGATCTGGGGCCTGCGGACGAGGAGTTCGCCGGCCTCGGCCCTGCGCTGGTGAAGCGTGGGGGCGCGAGCGATCTCCTTTCACCCGGCACGGATGGCATAAACTACGCCGCCGCGGGGGCGATGGGCGAAAATCTCAGCCTGCGGCCCTTCTTCAATGCCTATGACCGGCGTGCTGCGGTCTATTTCCCGACTTTCAGCGCCGATGAGTGGGCGAGCAATCGCGATACCTATGTGAAGACGCTGGAAGCCGACCGCGCGCTGGCCGAACGGACGCTAGACACGCTTTTTCTGGGCGAGATGCAACCGGAACGCGACCATGCCTTCGCGCCATCGCGCAGCGAGGTCGTGAACTGGAACGGGCGCGCAGCGCGGCGCGTGCCGCCGGGGGACAGCGTTTCTTTCCGGATGCTGCGCCCCAAGGGCCCGGCGGTTCTGCAAGTGCTCGTCCACCGCGCGGATGCCGACAAACGTTTCCGCATCGCGATCGATGGAAATGTCCATTCGGGCGCATGGCCCGACCCGGTCGGCGAGCGCGAATTCGTCACGCTCGCATTCCCGGTGCCGGGCCGCAACGCCACTTCGGCACGTCATGTCGACGTCGCGATCACCGCGCTCGATCAGCAGGCACTGCTCTACAAGATCGCCATGCTTGCGGCGGTCGATCCCTGAGATGCTTTCGAGCTAGATCCGCGCGAACGGCATGGCATCGCCGGGTACGTCGACCTCGAAGGCGAACAGCGCGCCAGCGAACGGCTGGCGTTCCAGTTCCGAGGCGCTCAGCCCGGCCCTCGCGGTGGTGACATAGGCGGTCTTCATGTCGCGCCCGCCGAGCGCCACCTTGGTCACGTTGGACACCGGCAGTTCGACTTCGCGCAGGATAATGCCTGCCGGGTCGTAGAGCCGTGCACGCCAGCCGCCCCACAGGCCCAACCAGAGGTTGCCCGCGCTATCGACGGTGCAGCCATCCGGATGACCGTGGGCAGGGTCGATTTTCGCAAAAACCCGGGTTGAACCGATAGGGCCGTTCGCCTTCAAGTCGGAAACGTAGACCGTCCCGCCGACGGTATCGACATGGTAGAGCTTCGTCTGGTCGGGGCTGAGCGCGGGGCCGTTGGTCACGATGGCCGGTTCGATCCCCAGCCGCACGACCCGGCCATCGGCCCAGCGGTAGAAATGACCGGAGGCCTGTGTCTCGTTGTCGTCCATCGATCCGAACCAGACCGAACCATCCTTCGCCACGGTCGCATCGTTCAGCCGGTTGGTGGGAACGTCGGGCTCCACCGGCGCAACCGTATCGAATTGGCCATCATCGGGGTCGAAGCGCGCGAGCCCCGTTTGCAGACCGGCAAGCAGCCCGCCGCCTTGCGCGGGGAAGACCCATCCGACCTGCGCCGGCGCATCCCACGACAATACGGGGCCACCGCGCGGATCGAAGCGATGGATTGTCTGCTGCTTGATATCGACGAACCACAGGACGCCCGCCGCATCGTCCCATACCGGCCCTTCGCCGAGGGTCGCCCAGCCATCCCAGATCATGTGAAGTTCGCTCACGCCAGCGATCCTTGCCTTGAACTCGCGCCTATCCCTGTCTAGGAGCATTTGTCTGACATATGCAACAGGAGAGACAACGGTGCAGGGCGATTCTCAAACCTTCCACGGACACGATGCTTCGACCGGCGAGGAAACCGGCCCGGAATTTCCGGTGAGCACCGAAGCGGACGTTGCGCAAGCGTGCGAATCCGCGGCGAGCGCCGTCGCCGCGTACCGCGCGACCTCTTCCGAAGATCGCGCTGCCTTCCTCGAAGCGATCGGCGACGAGATCATGGCGCTCGGCGACGAATTGCTCGAGCGCGCGCACACCGAAAGCGGCCTCCCGCTCGCCCGGCTGACCGGCGAACGCGGCCGCACCGTCAACCAGCTGCGGCTGTTTGCTGAGGTCGTTCGGTCGGACCGGTGGCGCGGTGTGCGGATCGATCCCGCCATGCCCGATCGCGAACCGATGCCGCGGCCCGATCTGCGCCTGCGAAAGGTCCCGTTGGGGCCGGTCGCCGTGTTCGGCGCCTCCAACTTCCCGCTCGCTTTCTCTACCGCCGGCGGCGACACGGCTTCCGCCCTTGCGTCCGGCTGCCCGGTCGTGGTCAAGGGCCATCCCGCCCATCCGGGTACCGACGCGATGGTTGCCGGTGCGATCACGAAGGCGGCGAAAAAATGCGGCATGCCCGAAGGCGTGTTCGGCCATCTCCAAGGTCCGGGCAACGAACTCGGCGCAGCGCTGGTCCGCGACCCCCGCATTGCAGCAGTCGGCTTCACCGGATCGCGCGGCGGTGGGCTCGCCCTGCTGAAGATTGCGCAGCAGCGCGATGTGCCGATCCCTGTCTTCGCCGAAATGTCGAGCGTCAATCCGGTCATCCTGCTTCCCGAAGCACTTGCCTCGCGCGGCGCGGCGCTGGGCGAAGCCTTCATCGGTTCGCTGACGATGGGCGCTGGCCAGTTCTGCACCAATCCGGGCCTTGTCCTGGCGGTTGAAGGCGAAGGCCTGGCCGCCTTTGAAAAGGCGGCGAGCGAGGCGATGGCCGACCAGTCGGCGCAGACCATGCTGACCACCGGGATTCGTGATGCCTACGCGCATGGGAAGCAGGTGCTGGGCGGGAAATCCGCAGTCGAGAGACTCGCAACCGGCAAGTCCGGCGACGGCAAGACCTGCGAGGCGGCGGAACTGTTCGCCGTATCAGGTAGCGCAGTCCTCGCCGACGACAGCCTCATGGAGGAAGTGTTCGGTGCCGCCTCGCTGATCGTGCGGTGTGCGGATCAGGAGGAACTCCAGGCAGTTCTGCGCGCGATGGAAGGCCAGCTGACCGCCACGCTGCACATGGACGAAGGCGATCGTCCGGCTGCGGGCGAGCTGCTGCCGATCCTCGAGATGCTGTGCGGTCGCATCCTTGCCAATGGCTGGCCGACCGGCGTCGAGGTGGCGCATGCGATGGTCCATGGCGGGCCGTTCCCCGCGACTTCGGACGGGCGCACCACCTCGGTCGGGACGATGGCGATCGAGCGCTTCCTGCGCCCGGTCTGCTACCAGGATATTCCCGCCGAGCTCCTGCCGCCCGAATTGCAGGATGGCGCGGGCGTGCCGAAGCTTCTCGATGGCGAGCCTGAGTAGGCGCGCCACCGGCTGCAAGACTTAATAGGAGAGGGCAGAAACGTGAAACAGGCCAGGTTGTTACAATTTCGCGGAGAGGACGGCGCGCGGCGCGTGATCCTGGCGCAAGACGACGGCGCGCATTTCATCGAGGGCGCGGCGACCACCCGCGATCTCGCGATGCGGGCGGCCGAACAGGGCACGGGATTGCTTGCGCTCGCGCAGGCGAACCTTTCGAGCGAGGCGGCGGATATCGAGGCGCTCTATGACGAAGGGCTCCTGCTCGCCGCGATCGATCACCCGG
>NZ_QRBB01000006.1 GCF_003363135.1 Alteriqipengyuania lutimaris
CCGAAATAGGGCGCAAAGAACGTCCCCATCGAATTGAATGCCTGCACGAGCGTGAGGCGCGATTCCGAACTCTCGGGCGGGCCGATCACGGCAACATAGGGATTGGCGGCGACCTGCAGCAGCGTGATGCCGCTTGCGATCACGAACAGTGCCACCAGCGTGATCGCATAGGATATCGCCGCAGCAGCGCCGATCATCCCGAACGCTCCGATTGCCATCGCGCCCAGCCCCAGGATCAGCGCATTCTTGTACCCGATCCGCTCGATCAGAAACGCCGACGGCATGCCCATCACGCCGTAGGCGATGAACCAGACCGATTCGATCAGCGTGGTCTGAAAATAACTCAGTTCGAACACGCTGCGCAGGTGCGGCAGCAGCGTGTTGTTGATGACGGTGATAAACCCCCACATGAAGAACAGGCTGGCCAGCAGCGCGAGCGCCTTGCCGTATTTCTGTGGTTCCGGTTGCGCACCTGCTTGCGCGTTGTCCGCTGCGATCGACGGCCCTGCCATGTAATCCTCCCCGAAAAACCGCTGCCATCCGCGGTCAAATTGAACGTTGCCAATTTTCTATATGTCTGACTATATGCCCCGATCACCGTGGTCAACAAACATCAATGCACGGGAAACCGGGGGGAGCAGTTATGACAAAAGGACGCTGGATCGGTTTGATGGCAGGGGCCTCTTCGATTTTCCTCACGAGCGGAGCCGCCGCTGCAACCGTCGAGAAGTCCGTCTTCGGCGAGATGCCGGATGGTGATACGGTCGAAGCGGTCACCCTTACCGGCGATAACGGGGTCAGCGTCGTGCTCATTACGCTGGGCGCGACGATCCAGGCATTCAACGCCCCCGACCGCGACGGGACTGCCGCCGACATCACGATCGGATACGACACGGTCGACGACTACCTCGAACGTCCCAACTACTGGGGCCAGACCATCGGCCGCTACGCCAACCGCTTTGCCGGCGGCCGCTTCACGCTGGACGGTCGGGACTATCAGGTTTCGCAGAACGATGGAGAGAACACGCTCCACGGCGGCGCCACCGGCTTCGACATGCGCAACTGGACGCTCGAATCGGTGAGCGACGGGGATCGGGCGGTCGCCGTCATGACCTTGCGCAGTGCCGACGGCGATCAGGGCTATCCTGGTAATCTGGACGTGAAGGTGGTCTATTCGCTCGACGATGCAGGCGCTCTGACGATCGACTTTTCCGCGACGACCGATGCGCCGACGATCGTCAATCTGACCAACCACGCGCTGTTCAATCTGGGCGGCAATGGCTGGCCCTACGGCACTTACGACCAGCGCCTGACCATTCCGGCAAGCCGCTACACCCCGGTCGACGGTGGCCTGATCCCGACCGGGGAACAGCGCGCCGTCGAAGGGACGGTTTTCGACTTCCGCTCCGGCAGGATGCTGTGGGATGGCGTGCGCGATGCGCAGGACGATCAGATCGCGCTGGGCCGCGGATGGGACCATAACTGGGTACTCGACAAAGGGCGCACCGCCCGCCCCGAACTGGCCGCAAGGCTCGAACACGATCTTTCAGGCCGGGTACTCGAAGTCCTGTCGACCGAACCCGGTCTGCAATTCTATTCCGGCAACTTCCTCGACGGGACGCTGGTTGGGAAGGACGACGTTCTCTATCGCATGGGCGACGGCATCGCCCTCGAGCCGCAGCTGTTCCCCGACACGCCGAACCAGCCCGAGTTCGGTTCTTCGCGCCTGGATCCGGGCGAAACCTATCGCCACACGATGATCTACCGCGTCTCAATCAAGAATAACTGAAAAGATTCATGAGCAACTACAAGAGCGAAGGCAAACTGCGTAGCAGGGCTTGGTTCGACAACCCCAATAATCCGGACATGACCGCGCTGTATCTGGAGCGGTACATGAACTTCGGGCTTTCGCTCGAGGAACTGCAGAGCGACAGGCCGATCATCGGCATAGCCCAGTCGGGCAGCGACCTCAGCCCGTGCAACCGGCATCACCTGGTGCTCGCCGATCGCCTGCGCGAAGGGATTCGCGAAGCGGGCGGTATCGCGATCGAATTTCCGGTCCATCCGATCCAGGAAACGGGCAAGCGGCCGACCGCCGGTCTCGACCGCAACCTCGCCTATCTCGGCCTTGTGGAAACCATCTACGGCTATCCGATCGATGGCGTCGTCCTGACCATCGGTTGCGACAAGACCACGCCTTCGCAGCTGATGGCGGCCGCCACGGTCGACATTCCGGCGATCGCACTGTCGGTCGGACCGATGCTCAACGGCTATTTCAAGGGCGAGCGGACCGGATCGGGCACGATCGTGTGGAAAGCACGGGAAATGCTCGCCTCGGGCGAGATCGACTATCAGGAGTTCATCAAGCTCGTGGCCAGTTCGGCCCCGTCGACGGGTTACTGCAACACGATGGGCACCGCCACGACGATGAATTCGCTGACCGAGGCGCTGGGCATGGCACTGCCCGGCTCGGCGGCGATCCCCGCGCCCTATCGCGACCGGCAGGAAAACGCCTATCTCACCGGCAAGCGGATCGTGGAGATGGTGGCCGAGGATCTGAAGCCGTCCGACGTGCTCACCCGGTCGGCGTTCGAGAACGCGATCCGGGTCAATACCGCGATCGGCGGATCGACCAACGCGCCGATCCATCTCGCTGCGATCGCCCGCCATATCGGCGTGCCGCTCGATATCGGCGAGTGGGAAACGATCGGGCATGACATTCCCCTGCTCGTGAACCTTCAGCCGGCGGGGGAATTCCTCGGCGAGGACTATTATCGCGCCGGCGGAGTGCCTGCGGTCGCCGCCCAGTTGCTGCACAACGGCCTGCTCGCCGGCGATGCCCTGACGGTCAACGGCAAGACCATGGGCGAGAATGTCGCCGACTGCGCAATCGAGGACGAGCGGGTCATCCGGCCTTTCGACCAGCCGTTGATGGAACGCGCGGGCTTTGTCGTACTTTCGGGCAATCTGTTCGATTCGGCGATCATGAAGACCAGTGTGATCTCGCAGGAATTCCGCGAGCGCTATTTGTCCGACCCGGACGATCCCGGCGCCTTCGAAGGCCGCGCAGTCGTCTTCGATGGTCCCGAGGAATATCACGAGAAGATCGACGATCGCGCGCTGAACATCACGGACGAGACGATCCTGTTCATCCGCGGCGCGGGCCCCATCGGCTATCCGGGCTCCGCCGAAGTGGTCAATATGCGGCCGCCCGCCTATCTGCTCGAGGAAGGGGTTCACTCCCTGCCCTGCGTTGGCGATGGCCGACAGTCGGGCACCAGTGCCAGCCCCTCGATCCTCAACGCCAGCCCCGAAGCTGCGGCCAATGGCGGGCTGGCTCTGCTGCGCACGGGCGACAGGGTGCGGATCGACCTGAAAAAGCGGAGGGCAGACATGCTTGTGCCGGAGGACGAACTGGCCGAGCGGCGTCGGCAGCTGGAGGCCGCCGGCGGATATTCCTATCCCGACAGTCAGACACCCTGGCAGGAAATCCAGCGTGCGCTGGTCGGCGACATGTCCTCGGGCGCTATCCTCGAAGGTGCCGAGAAGTATCAGCGGATCGCCGAGACCAAGGGTATCCCCCGCGACAGCCACTGACCTTGGGCGTGCCGGGCGCTCTAGCCGCGAGGGTTCGCTAATCGGCGTCCTGCAGCGCCGCCTCGGTTTCGCGCTCGGCGATCTTGATGAGGTTCGTCGCCGCAGCGTGCGCAACCTCGCCGTCCCCCTGTGCAATCGCATCGAACAGTGCGCGATGTTCCTCGATCGGGTCGCGCGGCTTCTTGTCGCTGCGGAACTTGAAATAGGTCGTCCAGCGCACTGCCGCACCAATGCTGGCGGAAAGGTTGATCAGCAGTTCGTTGTCCGAGGCTTCGAGGATCGCGGCGTGGAACGCCTGATCGGCCAACTGGCCTTCTGGCGTATGCAAGGTATGCCGTGCCATTTCCTCCAGCGAATGACCCATGCTGGCAAGATGGCGGCCCGTCTTCTTGCGCGCGGCGAGCTCTGCCGCGGCGGGTTCCACGATCAAGCGCAATTCGAACAGGCTTTTGACGAATTTGGGCGAGGGGGCGGCATCGAACATCCACTGCAGCACCACCGGGTCGAGCAGGTGCCACGCTTCGCGGGGCTTTACCCGGGTACCGATCTTCGGCTTGCTCTCGACAAGACCACGCGTCGCGAGCGCCCGCATCGCCTCGCGCACGACGCTGCGGGAGACCCCGAATTTCGCGGCAAGCTCCACTTCGCCTGAAAGGATCGTCCCGGGCTCGCATTTCCCGGTAACGATAGCGGTCCCCAGATCGCGCGCGATCTTGGAATGCGAAAACTCACTTCTCGCCTTTCGTCCGGTTGATGCCGTTATGGCCATTCTAATCTCCGTATTTGCCGATCCTAGCAGCATGCCCA
>NZ_QRBB01000007.1 GCF_003363135.1 Alteriqipengyuania lutimaris
CCGGGTGATCGATCGCGGCGAGCAGGAGCCCTTCGTCATAGAGCGCCTCGATATCCGCCGCCTCGCTCGAAAGGTTCGCCTGCGCGAGCGCAAGCAACCCCGTGCCCTGTTCGGCGGCCCATGTCGCGAGTTCGCGTGTGGTCGATACGCCTTCGACGAAATGCGCGCCGTCGTCTTGCGCCAGGATCACGCGCCGTGCGCCGTCCTGTCCGCGAAATTGTAACAACCTGGCCTGTTTCACGTTTCTGCCCTCTCCTATTAAGTCTTGCAGTCGGTGTCGTACCTAGCTCGGCTCGCCATTGAGAAGCTTTGCCCATCAGTGCGAAGGTATCGGCGTAAGCTTCGTTCAGACCCCGATGCTCGGCGTCGAGAACCCGCTGCAATTGCGCATCGTCAAGTCCTTCGAGGATGGTCCCGAGATAGTCGGCCAGCCCCAGCATGATCGGCATCGCGCGCGTGTGACCGACCAGGCGATGCACGTCAATCAGCCCGGCATGGATCTTGTGCCAGCTGTATAGCGGGACCCACCCGCCATTGAGATCGAAGCCGCCGCTGCGAATTTCTCCCCGGCGGATCTCTTCGAAGACGACCTTGCCGTCCAGGATTTCGCCGTCCCGCTCGACGGTAGTGCCGCCGCAATAGCCATCGCCATGAGCCTGCTGGATCAGGGCCATCTCCGACAGGCAATGGTCGAGGCTCGCCATTAGCTCGCTATCGCCTGTATTGGCGATGATCATGGCGACTGCGCTCAGCCAGTGGCCGAGCGAATGCCCTGCAATTCCCTTGCTCTCCCAGCCACCATAAGCAGGTTTGGGCGCTTCGAGCCCGGCAGACAGATAGAAATTGTGCAGGAACCGCTCAGGATCGAGCGAGGCAAGATAGGTGCGGTTCGCCGCCTGTGCGTCGGCGAAGATCGATGGCAGCAGAGTGACGGTGGGGAGCGGTGCAGCCGATAATTTCGGGCCGCTGTCCTGCGGGGCTCGCCCCCAGGCCATCGCTCGGCCGGTAGCGCCAGCCAGGGACAGCGCGCTTGCGCCTGCCAACAGGGTCCGGCGGTTGAGTGTCAGGCTTATCGGCCGCTCGCTCATGCGTGCCTCCTCCATTCGGCGATCATTGCCTGCGCGTCGGCGGCAACTGCCCCCACGCTTTTGCCCGGCTGGTAGAGGCTTGATCCGAGACCGAAACCAGCGGCACCCGCCCTGAGCCACGGCCCCATCGTATCCTTGTCGATCCCGCCGACCGCCAGCACCCGCGTTTCCGGTGGGAGGACCGCGCGGTGTGCCTTGAGCATGGCGGGGTCGACCGCGTCGGCAGGAAACAGCTTGAGCGCGCTTGCCCCCGCCGACAGCGCCGCGAACGCTTCGCTGGGGGTAAAATAGCCCGGTACGCTGTCCATTCCGCTTTGGCAGGCTGCCTCGATCACAGCGGGATCGGTATTGGGGGAGACGATGAAGCGGCCGCCCCGCTCCGCTACATCCCGGACCTGATGCGGAGTCAGGACCGTCCCCGCCCCAATCAGGGCGCGATGGCCAATACGCTTGGCCAGCAGCTCGATCGAGTCCAGCGGGCTGGGCGAATTGAGCGGCACCTCGATCAGGGTGAAGCCCGCATCGGCAAGTGCATCGCCAATTGCGGGGGCCTCTTCGGGTGTGATGCCGCGCAGGATCGCGACCAGAGGACAGCGGGCAAAGGCGCTGTCGAAAGTATGTTCGGTCATGATAATTGCGTCCTGATGGCATGGATTCCTGCGGCGAAGGCGGTCTTGGCATCGAGGGGCCGAACGGTACCACCGGCTTGGCCGATTGCGACCGCATAAAGATCCGCAAGGCTGCCAGCGGAAAGCAGGAAGACTTCCCGCTGCGAAAGTCGCTCGCGCGATCCCACATCGGCGCCGATCAGGATTCCGCTGACATAGGATGCAGTCTCCTCTGCCGGGCGTTCGCCCAGAAGAACCGCCGCCCGTGCCTGAAAGAGTGAAGTCGGCAGGTCACGCTCGTCTGCTCCGCGGGCCAGCCCTTCGCGAAAGGCAGGCCCGTCGCAAACTTCGGCGGTCAGCATCGCGGACAAGATGGAGTGCGACTTGAGGAGGGCAAACAGTTCACCTGTCATCGCAGTGGCGAAGGAGACGATCCGTTGCCCGTCGGTTTCGATCCATTTGTTGTGCGTACCGGGCTGGCAGAACAGTGCCGCTCCATCGACGAGCCCGGCGTTCTGCGCGCCCAGCACTTGGACCTCTTCGCCGCGCATGACGTCGGGGCCGCCAGCACCCGACAGGCTGATCCCCGGCACCAAGTGAACACGGTCCAGCACTTCCACCGCAGCGGCGGCGAGATCGCCCAAGGATGCCGGGGCTGCGCAATAGGGGGTTTCGCGCAACCCCCGGTTCGAACCGATCATGCCGGCAGCCACGATGGGAAGATCGCCGCAACGGGCACGCAACGTCTCGAATTCGTCGACGAACCGATCCGGTGCGACTGCCATTACACCCCGGTCGTCGACACGGTCGGAAACGATCAAGCCATCTGCTTGCATCACATAGACGCGCCGATTGGTGGTCCCCCAATCGACTGCGATATAGTCGCCAGCCGGCACGCCGGTCTCCTTGTGTCAGACGGCGGCGGGCTCTTCCGGCGGCAAGGCACTGGTCGGTTTCGATCCGTACAGCGCGTACCACAGCACGTAGACTTCGCAGGCGACGATCAGCCAGAAGCTGTTCTGCAGGCCATACATGTCGGCGAGCAGACCCT
>NZ_QRBB01000008.1 GCF_003363135.1 Alteriqipengyuania lutimaris
TGAAGACTGCTTTGGTATTCGCTGCGGTTGTGGCCTTCGTGGCCTGCGCCGCCTTCCCTGATCACAAGGATTACAAACAGCTCGCCGACAAACAATTCCTCGCCAAGCAGAGGGACGTGCTGAGACTGTTCCACAGAGTCCATCAACACAATATACTCAATGATCAGGTCGAAGTAGGCAATACCTATGACATCGAAGCAAACATCGGCAACTACAAGTACCCCCGAGTGGTGAAGCAGTTCATGGCGTACTTCAAGAAGGGCATGCTGCCTCGAGGGGAGCCCTTCTCCGTAAACTACGAGAAGCACAGGGAGCAAGCCATCATGCTGTACGACCTGCTCTACTTCGCCAACGATTATGACACCTTCTACAAGACCGCCTGCTGGGCACGTGATCGTGTGAATGAGGGAATGTTCATGTATTCCTTCAGCATTGCCGTCTTCCACCGTGACGACATGCAGGGTGTCATGCTCCCACCCCCGTATGAAGTCTATCCCTACCTCTTTGTCGACCATGACGTCATCCATATGGCTCAGAAATACTGGATGAAGAACGCTGGCAGCGGTGAGCACCACTCCCACGTCATTCCAGTGAACTTCACTCTCAGAAATCAGGATCAGCTCCTGGCCTACTTCACGTCCGACGTGAACCTCAACGCCTTCAACACGTACTACCGCTACTACTACCCTAGCTGGTACAACACCACACTCTACGGACACAACATCGACCGCCGTGGTGAGCAGTTCTACTATACCTACAAGCAGATCTATGCTCGCTACTTCCTGGAGAGGCTTTCCAACGATCTTCCCGATGTGTACCCCTTCTACTACAGCAAGCCCGTCAAGAGTGCGTACAACCCTAATCTCAGGTACCACAATGGCGAAGAAATGCCGGTGCGTCCTAGCAACATGTACGTCACCAACTTCGACCTGTACTACATCGCCGACATCAAGAATTACGAAAAGAGGGTTGAAGATGCCATCGACTTCGGTTATGCCTTCGATGAACATATGAAGCCCCACTCTTTGTACCACGATGTCCACGGCATGGAGTACCTTGCAGATATGATCGAGGGTAACATGGACTCTCCTAACTTCTATTTCTACGGTTCCATCTACCATATGTACCACTCAATGATTGGACACATCGTAGATCCATACCACAAGATGGGGCTCGCACCTAGTGCGTTGGAACATCCCGAGACCGTTCTGAGGGATCCTGTTTTCTATCAATTGTGGAAGCGCGTGGATCACCTCTTCCAGAAATACAAGAACAGGCTGCCCCGTTACACTCACGATGAGTTGGCATTCGAAGGTGTGAAAGTGGAGAATGTGGATGTTGGTAAACTGTACACTTACTTCGAGCAGTACGATATGAGCTTGGATATGGCCGTGTACGTCAACAACGTGGATCAGATCTCTAACGTGGACGTCCACGCTCGCCAGTACCGTCTCAACCACAAGCCCTTCACCTACAACATTGAGGTCAGCAGCGACAAGGCACAGGACGTGTACGTCCGCGTGTTCTTGGGTCCCAAGTACGACTACCTGGGCCGCGAATACGACCTGAACGATCGCAGACACTACTTCGTAGAGATGGATCGCTTCCCATACCATGTTGGAGCTGGAAAGACTGTGATTGAACGCAACTCCCATGACTCAAACATCATCGCTCCTGAGAGAGACAGCTACAGGACGTTCTACAAGAAGGTGCAAGAGGCTTACGAAGGAAAGAGCCAATACTATGTCGACAAGGGCCACAACTACTGCGGCTACCCAGAGAACCTGCTGATCCCCAAGGGCAAGAAGGGAGGCCAGGCCTACACCTTCTACGTCATCGTAACCCCTTACGTCAAGCAAGACGAACACGACTTCGAGCCTTACAACTACAAGGCCTTCAGCTACTGCGGCGTTGGATCCGAGCGCAAGTATCCCGACAACAAGCCTCTGGGATACCCCTTCGACCGCAAGATCTACAGCAACGACTTCTACACTCCCAACATGTACTTCAAGGATGTGATCATCTTCCACAAGAAGTACGATGAGGTTGGAGTCCAAGGCCATTAAGTGGGCGATGCAATAACAGATTTCAACTTCACACATGATGAATGGAAATGTTTTCCGTACTTCGAAAACTTAAACCTATAAACATGAAAACCAAGACGTCAGATCTCACCATCAGTAACGAGTACAACAGGTTTCTATAATTGAAGTACTGAATCCATTTCATGTAAATAAATTACATTCAAGGCTCAACGTATCGTATCCGGCATCAGGATGCCAAAAATTATTCGAAGTTACTGATGAGCATAAGCTTCGAATATTCTATGAGAAACGCATGGGATCTGAAGTTGAAGCAGATGCATTGGGTGATGAATGGAAGGGTTATATTGTCCGTATTGCCGGCGGTAATGATAAACAAGGCTTTCCAATGAAGCAGGGTGTGCTGACGAATGGTCGTGTGCGTCTGCTGCTATCTAAGGGACATTCATGCTATAGACCTCGACGAGATGGAGAAAGG
>NZ_QRBB01000009.1 GCF_003363135.1 Alteriqipengyuania lutimaris
CAGACTTTTCACTGAATATAAAACTACCTTTATAAAAACAGACATATTTGATGGTGTAATGGACAATGGAAAAATTTTATACATCCACGCTCGAACCTGATGCTCGAGAGAATACACACACACATGAAACATGTATAACAACACTGGAAAATAATGAGTGGGAGTCATCAACCCCCTTTTCATATTGACTGATGAGCGAGGATGGATTGAATGAGGACCAGCTACTCCTGCGCTGGCGTCTGGTTCTCGCATGTGCGGATCACGTCTAGCATCTCCGTATAATGCTGCATTACAGGGGTTCCTGTGTCCACCGCCCGGAGACCCGTGGCGGAATTCTTAAAGAGCAAGTCCTTTGTTCCATCGAAGTCACCGAACAGCTTGAAGAGGTCGGGTCGCCGACTGTACAAGTCTCCGGCCGCCAGCACTGCGTGTCGAATTTCGTTAAGTACATTGTCCGATTTGTCGTTACTTGTGACCACCATGTGCGGGGGCACCTCAGCTAGGTGACAGCGGCTGTATTGCTCCACAGGGGCACGACCGCCATTGGGACACAGCAGTTCGAAGTCGCTGGAGTGAAGACCGGCAGCCCATGCCGCTGTATTGTTACCATCTGTGTTCTCGGCGACGGTAGTGTGTTTCACAAAGGCGACGTCTCCAGCACCGGACGCCAGGCACCGGAAAGCGCCTGTGTAGCCGAAGAAAGACTCGTTGTTGCTGGCGGAGCATGCGTATGTGCGATCTCCAGTATCCAGGTTCCCGGCGCAAAGACTACATAGTAACTCGGGACCATGTGGGACGCCGGGAACGCAACTGCCGCCAGAGAAGAACGTGGAAACCGCTTCTGAGTAGGGACAGGAAGTCCTGCTGATGAGGGACTGGTTCAGCAGCAAATACAGCGGCACGTTCCAGCCGGCAGTGCGTCCATAACCGGTGTGACAAGACTTTGCACCCCGGAGATCAGCTATGGATTGGTACGATGAGGATTTCTTCACCACGGCCACCGCATAATACATACTGCCGTGCTCGCCGTACTGCTCTGCGATTATCGGCTTCAGGTTGTACTCCCTCATGGCTGTGAAGACGTCGCCGCCGTCGAGCGTAATCACGTCAGCGCCGTTGTCACGCACGGTGGCCATACAGTCCTGATTGGTGCTTTCCTGCACGCAGTCGAAGGCAGGGCGAATGTCCCTGGAGAAGGCGGCGCGACGCAGCACGTGGCACTTCTCCAGCTCCGTGTCCGACGTCACACAGAAGCGCACAGGACGGTGTGGATCGCCAGTGTCCCGCTCAATCACGTCCGTGTAGTTTGCCTTGTCGAGGTACTGCTGGGGCGAGAATGGGCCCCCGTTGTCAACGGCCACGGTCTTGTTGTTGAGGTCCAGCACTTTGCTGAGCCAGGCGGCGTGCTCGGTCTCGCCGATGTTGTCGGCCAGCGAGATCTGAGAGCGCAGCTCACTCATGTCTTCCACGTCTGTGTTCGTGATGTATCCCTGCCAGGGACGCGCCGCCCAGATGCAGGGCCGGCCGGTGATGGGCTTCTTCGTGCCGTCGGGACACAGGAAAGCGTAGTTGTCGGGGTCCTCCCCTGTCGGCACCGCTTCGCCTGCCCCGATAGGTAGTCCGAAGTGCTTCTTGACGTAGTAGACCTTGGTCCAAGCTACTTCCCCGCCGTTCTCAGCGAGACATCTCAGGGCGCCGTCGTAGCCGGAGTACTTGTCAGGGTAGTCACACTGCTCGGGGTGCTCGCACAGAGCACACAGATTGGGATAGCGCTCCTTGAGAGCTTGATTCTGAGCCGGATCTGGGGCCCACTTGCCGACGAGACACGCTTTACTGAACAGTTGTGAGAGGGCGTGTAGTTCGTTCTCTCGTGGCGTCATGTCCGGGTCGTTCAGATTGGTCAGAACGCCCATCTTCCTCAGCTTCGTGATGGGGATCTTGTAACCCACATTTCTGCCGACGCCAGTGTGGCAAGATTTGAGACCTCGCAGACCCTGCACACTGGTGATGTTTTGGTTCTTATGAATAACAGCCACAGCCTCGTACCGGAACTCCTCGTCAGGCTCTTCTTTGGTTCGGATCTCTTTGAACACGATGAAGGACTGGTTGGTTATCTTGGACGCCAGGAAGATATCCTCTGGGTCGACGGGCACGAAGTCGGCGTCGTGATGCTGGATCTTGTCTAGACAGGCCGTGCGGTCGCGTGCTGGGACACAATGCATGTGCAGTGCGGTCTCAGATGCCATCCGTGAAACTGTACAGTAGTGGAAGAAGTTGAA
The DNA here is from genome assembly GCF_003363135.1 of Alteriqipengyuania lutimaris. Classification (NCBI taxonomy): domain Bacteria; kingdom Pseudomonadati; phylum Pseudomonadota; class Alphaproteobacteria; order Sphingomonadales; family Erythrobacteraceae; genus Alteriqipengyuania; species Alteriqipengyuania lutimaris. The sequence goes on from NZ_QRBB01000009.1 coordinate 2,280, forward strand.
AATCTTCAGAATGTCAGGAATTTTGATAATTTTATTTAGTTCATTTCTTTTGGTACCTGCAACAACGGGTTCCAGAAACACGTTGGATGAAGCAGGAACTTTG
>NZ_QRBB01000010.1 GCF_003363135.1 Alteriqipengyuania lutimaris
TGGTCTGGTACTCGTCCTTACGGTTGTGGCCTTTGTGGCCATTCCTGTCCTCGGCGACTCCAAGAAGCTCGCTGATAAAGATTTCCTCCAGAAACAGATTGACTACATAAAACTCTTCCACAGATTTTATCAGCACAACCTCTTCCAGGATCAGGTCGATATTGGTGATCACTATGATATCGAGGCAAACATCGGCCACTACAAGTACCCCCACGTGGTGAAGAATTTCATCTCGTACTACAAGAAGGGAATGCTGCCACGGGGAGAGCCCTTCTCTGTGTACTACGAAAAGCACATAGAGCAGGCCATCAAGCTTTTTGAACTTTTGTTTGCTGCCAATGACTACGACACATTTTACAAGACCGCCTGCTGGGCCCGCGATCGTGTGAATGAGGGCATGTTTATGTATGCTCTAACTGTCGCCGCATTCCATCGCGAAGACACTAAGGACTTGGTACTGCCTCCACCATATGAAGTCAACCCATATCTTTTCGTGGAGGACGATGTAATCCAGCAGGCTTACAAATACTGGACGAAAGAATCTGGCACTGACAAACACGTCGAACACGTTATCCCTGTGAACTTCACTGCCAGAAGCCAAGAAGACCTGGTGGCCTACTTCAGAGAAGATGTCGACCTCAACGCATTCAACATGTACTTCCGCTACATCTATCCCTCTTGGTTCAACACTACTTTGTACGGCAAGTCATTCGACCGACGTGGTGAACAATTCTACTACACCTACCACCAGATCTATGCTCGCTACTTCCTCGAGAGGCTGTCCAACAGCTTGCCCGATGTTAAACCCTTCCAGTACAGCAAGCCACTGAAGACCGGATACAATCCTCACTTGAGATACCATAACGGCGAGGAAATGCCAGCTCGTCCCAGCAACATGTACCCAACTGACTTCGATCTTTTTTATGTCTCTGACATCAAAAACTACGAAAGGAGGGTTGAGAAGGCCATTGACTTTGGCTACGCCTTCGATGAGCACCGCACTCCCTACTCCCTGTACCACGACCAGCATGGCATGGATTATCTCGGCCAGATGATCGAGGGCACCAGCAACTCCCCGTATCAATATTTCTATGGATCTATTTTCCACTTCTACCGCTTGTTGGTTGGACACGTTGTTGATCCATACCACAAGAACGGGCTCGCACCAAGTGCCTTGGAACACCATCAGACCGCTCTGAGAGATCCCGCCTTTTACCAGCTGTGGAAGCGCATCGACCACATTGTCCAGAAGTATAAGAACAGGCTACCCCGCTACACGTACGACGAGCTGTCCTTCCCAGGAGTGAAGATAGAAAATGTAGATGTTGGTAAATTGTACACATACTTCGAGCACTTTGAACATAGTTTGGGCAATGCTATGTACATTGGTAAGCTCGAAGACTTATTGAAAGCCAACATCCGCGCTAGTCACTATCGTCTCAACCACAAGCCTTTCACCTACAACATCGAGGTCTCCAGCGACAAGGCACAGGACGTGTACGTGCGTATTTTCCTGGGTCCCAAGTACGACAGCTTGGGCCACGAATGTGAACTGGATGAGCGCAGACACTACTTCGTGGAGATGGACCGCTTTGTACATAAAGTTGAAGCCGGCAAAACAGTGATCGAACGTAAATCCCACGACTCCAGCATCATCTCTGACAGCCATGACAGTTACAGAAACTTGTTCAAGAAAGTAGCGGACGCTCTGGAGGAAAAAGATCAATACTACATTGACAAGAGCCACAAATACTGCGGCTACCCGGAGAACCTGCTGCTTCCTAAAGGCAAGAAGGGTGGTCAGACATTCACCTTCTACGTCATCGTCACCCCATACGTCAAGCAAGACGAACATGACTTCGAGCCTTACCACTACAAGGCCTTCAGCTACTGTGGTGTCGGACATGGTCGCAAATATCCCGATGACAAGCCTTTGGGATTCCCCTTCGATCGTAAGATCCACGATTATGACTTCTACACTCCCAACATGTACTTCAAGGATGTGGTCATCTTCCACAAGAAGTACGACGAAGTTCATGAAGTGACACACTGAGCGGTCTGCGTGAAGCTAAACCCTCACATGTTACAATCATTGATGAGTTCGATATTTCATAATGTTGAGACCTTTGCTCCTACAGTGAATATGTAGAATATACGTGCCGCATATTTTGCATATGCACTGTAGGTTGTATAGCGTGCACAACTTTCTGATCTGTAAGTGTACATTTTAAATGGCATCATAATTGAACTCATTGGCCGTGCTACCATCGTATTCAATGATCAACATCGTCCTCTTAAGATCCAAGAACGATGTCAATCTTTGACTGAAAAGTTTTATACACTTGTTTGTATATGAATGTTGAAATATAGTAGCA
>NZ_QRBB01000011.1 GCF_003363135.1 Alteriqipengyuania lutimaris
GGAAATTTCTCTGTTGCTCTTGACCTCGCTTCAAAATCCATTATTATTGCTGATCATCATACTTCAATCGAATTTGCCAAAGACTCATCCTTCAAGGCCAATGGCCAAGCAGCTGAATATCCATATGTGGATGGTGACTTCGTTGTATGGAAGGATTACTTTACAATAAATGTGAAACACAAAGCTGGCCTCTTCGTCAGATGTGACAAACTCCATCAATTCTGCACCTTCCATGTTTCTGGCTATTACTTTGGAAAGACTCGTGGTCTACTGGGAGCTCTGGATTATGAGCCATGGGACGACTTCAAGCAGCCCAATGGACAGGTTGTAACAAACGTAAATGACTTCGGTAATAGCTGGAAGGTTGATCCATCATGCGCAGACGTCAGTGGACCAACACATCACGATCATGAAATGCCAGAACCACAGGAGTGTGCCAATATCTTCGGCGGTTCTACATCTCTTAGGTTGGGATACTTCTTCGTTCCATCTGCTCCCTTCCGGGAAGCTTGCTCTCACATCGTTGCTGATGAAAGCACTCCAGAAGCAAAGAAAAAAGCTGCATGTTCAGTTGCCGCTGCATATACAATTGCTGCTCACAAATACATCCATATCTCTGTACCAGAAGAATGTGTGCACTGTTCAGTTGTAGATGGCAGTCCCATCGAGGTTGGTGACTCTGTAAGTGTGAAGGTACCCAAGAATTCAGCTGATGTGATTATTGTTGTAGAACAAGATACACACAACACTGAATTGTTCAAGGAACTTGTCTCACCACTTGTTACAACTCTTACCAATGATCTCAAGGCAAAGGATATCACTAATGTGCATTTCACATTGATTGGTTATGGAGAAGCCACACATAACTACCCTGCTCTGTACACAACTGGTGGGAAGATCAGCTTCGAAGGTAAAACAAAGAACATGAAATTCATTGACCATATTGACGCCCTCAGTTTGAAACTGGACTCCTGTGAGAACAGGTGGAAATACTTGACTGCCCTGATTGAGTCAGAGCTTGGATTATCAGCACCTAGTCGGGCATACCAGCTGGGATCAAAGTACCCATTCAAGATAGGAACTTCTAAAGTTCTTGTGGGTCTCGTGGCAAACACCAAGACCAGCGCATTTGGCGTCTCGCTCCAGCAATTGTTAGCCCTGTTCTCCACGAAAGTCCTACGTGATCGCGGTGTAGCATTCCACCTTATAGCACCTGTACAAGATCTGCACATAACAAGCAAGGATGCCAAGGTCACGAAAACTGTTGTTGGTTTTGATTCAGACCATGTGTATGTCTTGAGCGATGCAAAGAAGAAGGTTTTGGAAGGAAGTACAGAACTGCGTAATAATCTCGTTTACCAGAACAACATTTGGATTCCCATTGCACTTGATAGTTATGGAGTAACATACGTTGCTCAGAACTTCTTGGAAGCAAAATCATCTGCTAGAAAGCAGTTCTTGCAAGTGGTTTCACATCGTATTGCTGAATCACTAGGAACTGAACTTCACGAGGACTGCACATGCAGACTGGTGTCTGGACTGTATCCCTTCTCTGAATGCAAGGTCACTAATCGCAAGGAGAGGGAACCTTTGGCACAAATCAGAGGAACAAAGGGCGTAAAGGGCTGAAATTAAAGCTATTGTAGATGTTAGTAAAAAACACAAAATGGGAGAAAACTGGAAAAAAATATGATGAATTATTTGTACGATAATTTTTACATTTTAAGTTATAAGTACGAATGCAGTAAAAGTCATGAGAAATCATGATTTATTATTATGTTTAAGTATTACTTCTAAGTTGCATGTCATCATGTATAAAATGCTGGAGAAATTACTGCTATTAAATCATTTTACCAAATAGTGTAGAAAGGATAACTTTCTGTGTATTCTGTTTATAAATGTTCATAGTAGGCCTAATGGGAGAATTATTACCATTTATTGGTAATACTGACAATGCTAGTCAGAAACAGTGAAACATTTAGGAAGGAAAATTGTATAGAAAGTTATATATATATCATTTTGGTACAATGTCGTCAATTTGTATTATTTAAATTGCACATACACCAATCAATGCAAATTATATATATATTTTTTTCCATATGTGACATAACATCAACAATTGTTTTTGTAGTAATATTTTTTACTGATATAAATCATGAAAATTGAATTGGCATGTAAATAAAGGAAAAGGC
>NZ_QRBB01000012.1 GCF_003363135.1 Alteriqipengyuania lutimaris
GAAACATTTAACATTCTAGAGAAGGTCCTTTTGAGCGCATTTCGTCGACTAGAGTGACGCCGAACTCGTCACTGTGTGGTAGCTGCATTGACCTCCTCCTGTTTCTTGTGGAAGATGACGACGTCCTTGAAATACATGTTGGGAGTGTAGAAGTCCTTTCCGTAGATGGGGCGATCGAAGGGGTATCCCAGGGGCTTGTCATCGGGATATTTGCGGTTGGGTCCAACTCCGCAGTAGCTGAACGACTTGTAATTGTATGGTTCAAAGTCATGTGCGTCCTGCTGGACGTATGGTGTGACGATGACGTAGAAGGTGTAGGCCTGGCCACCCTTCTTACCTCTAGGCAGGAGGAGACGCTCTGGGTATCCACAGTAGCGCTGACTCCTGTCGATGTAGAACTGGTCTCTTCCTTGGTAGGCATCTTCCACTTTCCTGAACAGGGTTCTGTAGCTGGGATAGTCGGGAGTGACGACATAAGAGTCTCGTGAATTCCTCTGGATTGTTGTCTGACCGGCTTGAACTTTGTATGGGAAGCGGTCGAGCTCCACGAAGTAGTGTCTGCGGTCGTTGATGTTGTACTCGCGGCCCAAATAGTCGTACTTGGGACCCAGGAATACGCGCACGTACACATCCTGTGCCTTGTCACTGGTCACATCGACTGTGTAGGTGAAGGGCTTGTGGTTGAGACGGGTCTGCCTTGCACGGTAGTCGACGTACTGACCGTCCTCAGGCGTCTTAACGTTTACGACGTTGTCAAGATCGATATCGAAGTAGTCGAAGTAGGTGATGAGCTTGCTAACTTCAACATTCACGACCTTAACTCCGGGGTATACGAGCTCATCATAGGTGTAGCGGGGCAGATAGTTCTTGTATCTTTGGAAGAAATAGTTGACGCGCTTGAGGATCTGGTAGTTAGCTGGGTCTCTCAGAGCTGTGTAGATGTTTTGCAGAGCGCTTGGAGCAAGCCCGTGGTTATTGTAGGGATCCACACTCTTGCCGGCTAATGCGCGGTAATAATGGTAGATTGAACCGTAGAATCTCTTGTTTACTGTTTCTCCATTGCCTTCAATCACATCACCCAAGTAGTTGATACCCTTGTAATAGTCTTCGTACAGAGGATATTTGCCTTGGTATGGTGAAAAGAAGTAGCCATAATCGATGGCGTCGTTGACACGTTTCTCGTAAGTCAGGAGGTCCTCGGGATAGTAGTAGTCGTAGTTGTTGGCATAGCCGTAGTAGTAAGTGGGCTGGTAGTTGCCGGTGTAGTAGTTGCCAGTGTAGTACTCATTATTGCCGGTGTAGTAGTTTCCGTAGTAATAACTGTTGCCGTTGTAATCGTAGGAATTTTGTCTGCTGTACTCGTATGGACGGACTGGCACTTCCTGACCATTAGGATATCGCAGATTGGGGTTGTATGCGGTCTGGAAGGGACGGTCGTAGTAGTAGGGCTCGACGTCGGGCAGGTCCCAGGACAGGCGCTCCAGGTAGTAGCGAGCATAGATCTGCTGGCGCGTGTAGTAGAATTGTTCACCACGGCGGGCGAAGTTCAGGCCGTACTCGGTCTCGTTGAGGAAGGTCGGGTAGTTGTAGAAATAGTAAGCATAGTAGGTATTGAGACCCACGTCCTCTCTGTAGTAGTTAAGGAGCTGCTCGGGGTTGTATACAGTGTAGTTAGCTGGGAACACGTACGTCTTTGGGGAAGTCAGACCCACATCTCTCTCTCTGGTCTCATATGCCTTCTGAATTACATCAGCCTCCACGAAGAGATAGGGATAGATCTCATAGGGAGGTGGCAGTACGATATCATTGAGGTGCTCGCGTTGGAAGGTGGCAACACTGAAGGCATACAAGAACTGGCCTTCGTTCACGCGATCACGGGCCCAGCATGCGGTCTTATAGAAGGTGTCGTAGTCATTGGCGTAGTAGAAGAGGTCAAACAGTAGCTTGGTCTCGTAGCGCTGGGTGCTGTAGTAGGGCGAATATGGCACCCCACGTGGCAGCATGCCAGCCTTGTATATGGCCAGGAACTGCTTCACAACTTGTGGGTTCTTGTAGTTATTGATGTTACCCTCGACATCATAAGAGTTTCCAAGTTCGAACTGGTCGGAGTAGTAGTTGGGTTGTTGGATACGAACCAGGAGCCTTAGGAAGTCTCTCTGCCTCTGCAAGAACGGCTTATCGCCCCG